>NZ_CP007229.1:1067500-1084449 GCF_000941075.1 Mesomycoplasma dispar | reverse complement strand
TTTCTCAAATTTTCCTTTAATTATGTGGTATAATTACCTAATCGATTTATTTTATTAAAATGTTAAAAGATAACGTAATTAACCACACTTGTATCTTTATTTATATTTTAAATAATTAAATTTATTTTTAAATTTTAGCAATATTTTTTTAAAAATAACAAAAAATTCACCTTAATTTTAAATTTAAGTTATAAAAAAGGAGAAAACGTGAAACGAACATATCAACCAAATAAATTAAAACACCTAAAAACTCACGGATTCCGCGCTCGTATGTCGACTGCAGATGGTCGAAAAGTTCTTGCTGCACGTAGAGCAAAAGGTCGTAAAAAATTAACGGTATCAGATAAATAAAATTTGAGATAATTTTGCAAAAAATTCGAACCATTAAAAAAAATTGAGAATTTCAAGCAATAATTAATCAAAAAAATCAAATTGTTACAAATTATCTTATACTTTATTACGTAAAATTTGATTTTTTTGAAATTGGAATTTCAATACCTAAAAAATTCGCTAACGCTGTTAAACGTAATTATTACAAAAGGCAGATAAAAAATGTTCTTCACGAATTTCAAAAGACCGGCGATGTTTTTTCAAACTTCCGTGTAGTTTTAATAGCTAGAAAAACTTTTTTAAATCTTGATTTCGAAGAAAAACAGAGAAAAATCAACAAAATTTTTAAAGAATTAAAAAAAAATGAAAAATAAGCAAACACGACCAAAAGCATTCGACTATTTTCAAAATTTAGGCAATAGTAACAAAAAAAATTTCAACTTTAAAGGCATTCTTAAATTTTTTAAAGTTTTATTTTATACTATTATTTTTGGAATTTCTTTAACGGGTTGTATACAATCGATGGTCGTAAAAACCTCTTATAATGTTGGTGAAGCTCTGGAATTCTACAGCTCGAAAAATGAAGTAACCCCGAATTACACAATTTTTAAAATTTCTGAAAAAAAGGATTTACCAGGTATTGATATAGCGACCAAAAACAACAATTTTTTAATTTCTACTGATACTAAAAAAGTAAATCAAGAACAAATACTCGAATCATTAAGGAAACAAATTAAAGATAAAAATTCAAATTTTGGTGAATTTAATTCCTTAATTATGTTTCAAAATGGTCGTAATGAATTTGAATATTTAAAAGGTGACAAAAAAAATGATTTCATTTTTTTTAGTTCATCGCAAAACACTTACAATCAAAAAACAAATTGAACCGATATAAAAATACCGTCGCCAAAGTATTTTGGCTTAAAAACCGATAAATCTTATTTTGAAAAGTTAAGAGATGCCAAAAGTCTGCCCGTAAATACGTATAGTTTTCAAAATTCTGCTTCAGGAACAGCAGCATTAAGCGAAAAAATTGACAAATTTTTCTTTAATTTAGATAACAAAATTCCGCCAGTAAACAGGACATACGCGGTTTTTGCTCGCGATGTTTTTCAATCGATTTACAATAAATTGCTTTTATTACCCGAATTTTCTAACGGAAAACTTGACAAAGCGATCGATGAATTTGAAAAAAAATCAGGAAAAGATGTCTCGCCTGAAAACCAAAAAATAATCGCTGGTTATGCGGAAACGATAAAAAAACTTATTTTTCCAGTCAATTTTTCACGAATCGACATTCAAAATAAAACTTACAGTTGAAACAACAATGATGAAAATGCGGCAAGACAAATCGCTTTTCAAAACAATATACCTTCTTTTCCAATAGTAACTTGAGCTGAATCGTGAAAATTAGGTCCTTTTTATTCAATTTTTGTCTATCCGCTATCAAAAATCATTCTTTTAGTTATGTCATCGCAATCACTTTCAGAATGATCAGGTTGGATTACTATTTTAGCGATTTTGTCTGTTGTTATTTTTACTAAAATTATTTCTTTCATCTTTAGATTTAAGACAATTTTTGGTCAAAATAAACAAATGGAACTTCAACTCAAAAAGGCAAAAATTGATGCAAAATATGAAAGTTATAAAAAAAACAAGGTAATGCAGCAACGCCATCGTCAGGAAGTTGCTGATTTATATAAGAAAAATAATTTTTCACCTTTTTCACCTTTTTCACAAGTTTTGGTAACAATGCCAATTTTTATCGCAGTTTGGCGTGCTTTACAAGGGATTCCTAGTTTTAAAGTTACCTATTTTTTAGGTTTAGAACTATCAGCGACTTCTTACCAAAAATTATTTGAAGGCTATTGGATTTACTTGCCAATTATAATTATTACAGTTTTGGTTCAAGCATTACAGCAAATAATTCCTAAAATTTTAAACAAGAAAAAATCAAATCGCATAATGAATGTTCAGGAAAACGAAACATTAAAAAAACAGCAAAAAACGCAAAGAATAGTTTCCATTATTTTTGTCTTTTTTGGTGTGATTTTCCAATCTTCACTCCAAATTTATTGAATTATTGGTGGTATATGAGAAATTTTGCAAACTTTAGGAGTGTTTTATTTGCAAAGATCAAAATTTTATCGCGAGAAAATGCGACCCTGAATGGAAAGAAAAAACTGAATTTAATCATTGTAGGAAAAAACAATCGTTTTTTCCTACAATCTAATTTAATTTAGTAAAATTTTTATTAGTCTGTTTAAAATAGTTTAAAAATTTTTTGGAGAAAACTAATGAAAAACAAAATTACTCCTTGTATTTGGTCACTTATTTCTAACACTCATCTTAGAAAAGCTGAAAGCGTAGAAATTTTAATACGTGCTTTATTTTTGAATAAGGAAGAAATCAACCAAAATTTTAAAAATAAATGGTTAAAAATTTATAAAAATAAAAATTGAAAACCCATTGGCGATTTAACTGAACATCTAAAATTAGCAGCACAACTTGGAGTTGCAAAAACCGATATTTTAACTCCTGGTCAGCAAAAAATTAACATTTTAGCAAAACTAGTCAACAATGGAACGATAAAAATTAGAGAATATATAAGCATAATTTTGTTTAATTTGGTTAGTTTTATCAATTACGAATACCGTCATATTTTCAAAATGACACTTGAATTACTCAAGAAAAAAAATAATTCTCCTGTTACAGTGGATGAAATTTTTGAAAATCTCAATTTTGGAGAACCTACCTGCCCTGAATTTAACATAAAATTGCTTCGCTATAGTTTAACGCAAAAAGATCATATTTTTTACATTTTAATTTCAGGTGTTTTTTTCGATGTTCAATCAACACGTGAAAAAAACCAACAATATAGCACGGATTTTTTCAAAATAAAACTTTATGAACATTGGTATTCAAGAGTTGATGAGTTAATTCAAAGATGTAATAACCAGTTTGAAAATTACACTTTTGAAAAAGCAAGTTTAATTAGATTAGATTCTGAAAAATGATCTAATTATTTAACGCAAAATTCTCAAGATAATTACGATTATATAGTCGAAATATCCATGCAAAAAGAAATAGATGCTGAAAATGAACAGGAAAAAATGACTGGCAGCCAAAACAAAACTCTAAATCTTTTTGATAAAGATGAAGAAAACTCAGAAATTTCAATGGAAATTATCAAAAAAAAGGATGACTACAAAATCGAGAATATTGTTGAAAAACAAGTGGAAAATCAAACTCCTTATGAAACAGTCGTAGATAGTGAAACTAACTTTGCCGAAAAAGAAGAAAACATAACAGAACTGCAAAAAGGCGAGTTCTCTGAAGTTTATGATTCTCCCGAACTTGCTAATGTTGCTGCGACCACCGAAATCCCTGAAGTTTCATTTTCACCAGAACAAATTGAAAATCACAGCGAAATTGAAAAAGTTTCTGAACCTGAGAAACTTGAAAAAGAAGATAAACCCATTGAAAATAGCGAAAATTTCGCAATTTTTGATCTTTTTAATCAATCATTAGAGGAAAGTTGTTGCTGCGAAACTGATTTTTTAACGGAAAAATCTGAACCAAAACCTTCAAAAAAATTAAATGAAGATAAAGCAGATTTTCACCCTGAACAATTTGAAAAATCAAGCGATGAAATTTTTCAAAATGAAAGGGAAAATTTCAAAAAAGACTATAAATTACAACATAATTTAGATGAGAAATGCTGCAACTCGTCTAGTTTAGATGAAGAAAAATTGGATTTAAACTGCCAATCTAAAATAGAAAATTATTTCAATAATGGCGAAAAACCAGAAAAAGAAAAACACTTTTTGAATGAAAAATTCTCAATTCTTCCATCTTTTTCACATTCAAAACGAGAACTAGAAAATGAAGTTTCAAAATACCCTATCTCAAATTCGCTAAATTCAAAAGAATATTATTTTAACTATTTTATACATAAAATTAACAAATTATTCAACTTTTCACTACAAAATTTACTAAATCAGACAAGTTTTAAGCAAAATTTTTTCAATTTACTTGATTTTAAAAAAGGTAATCACGACATCGTGTTAAAGCCAAAAAAAACACTCATAAAAACAGGGGAAAATGTGCTTTTAATTTCGCGTTCATCAAGTTTGATTTATTCTGAAATTAAAAACAGAATTTGTAAGTCAGAAATTTACGAAAAAAACTATGAAATAGTTACTTTTTTTGATGAGTACGATGAAGGAAATTTTGTTGGTTTTGATGATTTTTCGTTAGAAGACAAAGAACAATCTAGTTTTCTACCAGGGTCATTTTCAACAATTTTAAAAAAATCTTATTGAAATCCTGAAAAAAAATATTGCCTTATTCTTGAAAACATAAACAACGAAACCGCAAAAAGCACACTTGCGCCTTTTAGACCGCTTTTTGTTCGTGGAGAAAATGGTGAAAGTTTACTTGGAATTTCCAATCCAGAAATTTCTTCCTATATTTTTTCGCATTCAGGTATGAAAATATTTATACCTGGAAATTTAACGATTATTGGTACTATAGTCTCTAGTTTAGATGATAAAACTGCTGATTTTTCGAATGATACTCTCGAAAATTGGGAAATTGAGTATTTGGAAGACGAATTATCGACCGCCGAAACAACAGTCGATAAAATTTGTGACACTGATTTATCCTGAAAAGATTTTCTAAACACAATAAATTTAAAAGCTAAATCTGAAAAAATTGATAAAAGTAAACTTTTATCATCGGAAATTGATAAAAAAGCGCTTAAAAACCCGATAATTTTTGCTAATAAAGTCCTATTTCAACTATGAAATTTTACTTTTAAGGAAAAAAGAAGTATAATTTTTAACCATAATTCCTACTCTAGTTTGATTAAAAAATTTAAGGAATCAAAAAATTCTGAACGCCTAAATATTTTTAAATTAGATTTTTTTAATAAAAATTTAGGTTAATAATATTTTTCTAGGAGAATTTGTTCTAAATAATTACTTTAATTATGAACTTTAAAAAAATAAACAAGATTTTTAAACCTCTTTTCATAAATTTAGTTTTATTTCCGCCAGTTTTTTTTATTACTGCTGCTTGTGGTTCGTCAAATTCCGAAATAAAATTTTCTGAACAAGCTAAAAATGGAATTGAAAATGCTAAAAAACTGAAAAGTTTGACTAATTCTTCAAATTTAATTGAAGTTTCCCCTGAAAATCGTACAAAAATCTATCAAAATAAAGATGCAAAATTCTACTTATTCGATTTAAATTCACTTTCTAATTCTGAAAAATCAGCCGAAACTATACCAGAATATAAAACAAATTTTAATCCTAATTCTGAAATATCCTATTTAGTTTTAATAAACCGTTATTATAATTCAAAACAATTACAATCTAAAAAAAAGAAATTAAATCAAGATCCTAATTCTGTTTATATTCCTAATGTTGATCAAAAATCATTGGATTTTTGGTATATTTACGTACTTCCAACATTAGTTGGTTTTTCAGAAATTGAAATTGGTGGTAAAAAAACTTTAATTAATGAAAAAACAACTAAACTACCAAGAAAATTAACGCCTTATTCTTCTGTTGAATTGAAATTATTAAAAAAGAATTTTATTAATAAGGACAACAAAAATTATTTGCAAATAAATGTAAATCAAATGCTAAATTCTTTTGCTTTTAGGCAAAAAGACCCTAAATGCCAAAATTGTCCTGAAACCAATGTTTTTGGTTTTTCAGATTCAGTTAAATATCCAAATTATAAATTAGTTTTTGATAGTTTAGATTCTGCTAAAAAAACAATTAAATTTAAAATCCACAAACAAAACGACAACCTGATTAACGAGAGAAAAGTTAAAAACGAAATAAATTCAAATATTTCTACGATGAATTTTGTTTATAGAGCGAAGGAATACAAAACAAATTCTAACCCTGACAATTATTTTGAAAAAAATGTCGATCAAAAAGATAAAACTTCAGAGTTCCCCTTTGTAAGATTTTATACTCAAAGTTTTGTCGTTCCATTTGAAGGGAGTGAAAACGATTTCGATTCTGATTTTAAAATTTTAATTGAAAAATCAGAATAAAAAATTTCTATTTTTTCTCGTAAAATTCTAACTTCTCCTTTAATTTTACGAGTTTAGTACGCTCTAAATCAATCTTTTCTTTTGGTGCTTTTTTCAAAAAGTTTTGGTTTGAAAGAATTTTTTCTGCTCTTAAAATTTCATCTTTAAGAAATTTTATTTCTTTCAATTCGCGCTTTTCTTGTTCTTTTCTTAATTCATCAGGAATTTTAAGTGCAATTTTAAAGTTTTTTGTTTTGATTATTAATTCGTCATTTTCACTTCATTTTCCAAAGGTTAACTTGTTTATAATTTCAATTTCTTCGTTTGTAAAATTTTTGTCAATCACACAATATTCTAAAATTATTTTTTTAGAAATCTGAAATTTTTCTCTATAAGTTCGTAAATTATCTATAATTTCAAGGACATTTTCAACTTGCTCACTATTGTTGAAGCGCTTAAGTGTGGGTATTTTTTGTTCTAAAATTTCCAGTTTGAAAATTTTTTCCATTAAAAAATCAGTCAAAAATGGAATAAATGGGTGTAAAATAACTAATATTTTTTTTAGCAATTTACGTGCATAAAAGCCATTTTTTCGAGTTTTAATCAACTCGATATAACGAGAAGAAAAATCACCGTAAATAAAATTATTTATTTCGCTACCGATTACACTAAAATTATATTTTTTTATATTTCTTGTTATTTCACGCTTTAAATTGTAAATTTTTTCTTCCATTCAAAGGTCGATAAAATCTGGTTTTGCAAAAGTGGAATCTAAATCTTCGATGTATTTTGCAATATTCCAAAGTTTATTGTTCAAATTTCAGGCTGAATTTAATTTTTCAACACTAAATCTTATGTCTTTTCCAGGGCTAGAGTTAAAAATTAACGCTTGCCGCAAAGTGTCCGAACCATATTTTTCAATCACTTCCATTGGATCAACACCATTTCCGAGTGATTTCGACATTTTTCTACCAACTTCGTCGCGAATCAGACCGTGTAGCAACACTTTTTCAAAAGGTTTTTCACTCATCACAAAAAGCGATGAAAAATACATTCTTGCTACCCAAAAAAACAGGATATCTCAACCCGTAACGAGCAAACTAGTCGGAAAATACGACTTAATTAACTCGTCGTTTTGCGGCCAACCCAGAAATGCAAAAGCGCTAATTCCCGAAGAAAATCAAGTATCAAGAACGTCTTCGTCTTGAGTTCAACCTGATCCAGGGGATTCAATTTGCACTTTAAATTCGTTGTTTTTATACCAAACAGGAATTCTGTGCCCTCATCAAAGTTGTCGCGAAATTGTTCAATCGTGAATTTTATCAAATCATTTTTTGAGATTTTTCTCAAAACTTTGCGGATAAAAGTGAATTTTATCTTTTGAATCTAGGTGCAAAAGTAAACTTTGTGCAAGTTTGTCCATTTTCACAAATCACTGTGGTTTTTTCAGAATTTCAACGATTTCATCGCTTCGTTGCGAAAAGCCAACATTCGAAATAACAGTTTCAGTTTTGATTAAAAAACCTTCTTTTTCAAGTTTTTCTGCAATTAAATTACGGGCAACAAATCGGTTTTTACCCTCAAAACCAGGAACATTTTTGTTTAAATTCCCGTAATTGTCGATACAATCCTGAGCGGACAAGTTATGTTTTTCCATAATTTCAAAGTCAAGAATTGAATGCGCTGAAACTTTCATCACCCCAGAGCCAAAATCAATTCCAACGTTCGAATCGGCAATAATTTTTATTAATTTTTTTGTTAGCGGGTGGATGACTTTTTTTCCAATTAAGTGTAAATATCTTTTATCTTTTGGGTTTACGGCGAGTGCGACGTCTGAGCTTATAGTCTCAATTCTTGTGGTTGCAACGGTTAGAAAATCATTAGAATTTTCCAAAAAGTACTTTAAATAGTACATCTTTTGTTCAACAGGCTTGTTAATCACTTCGATATTAGAAATTGCAGTTTGTAATTTAACATCCCAATTTATCGCTTTTTCACCGCGATAAATTAGATTTTTTTCTCATAACTTGATAAAAAAATCACTAACAGCAATTTGAGCTTCTTTATCTAAAGTGAACCTTTCCTTTGAAAAGTCATAACAAATTCCCAATTTGTTTCATTGTTCTTTAATTTTTAAGTATTGTTGTTCTTTTCACTCATAGCACTTTTGAACAAATTTTTCTCTTCCTAGTTCAAATTTGCTAATATTTTGTTTAGCCAAATTTTCTTCAACTTTTACTTGAGTTGCAATTCCAGCGTGATCCACACTTGGCAAAAGAAGAACGTCAAAACCTTGCAATTTGTGAAACCGAATCAAAGAATCCTGTATAAATACGTTTCAAGAATGACCTAAATGAAGTTGTCCGGTGACGTTTGGAGGTGGCGTGATAATTGAAAAAGGTTTTTTTGCGTTTTTTGGAGCAACAAAAAAACCTTTTTTCTGTCATTTTTCATTTCTACCGTCTTCGACAAGTTTAAAATCATATTTATTTTCCATAGCGTTCGTTCCCCTTTTATAAATCAATTACTAGAATGTCTTTTTTTAATAAATACTTTTTATTTTCAAAATCAAAATCTAGTTTAACTTCTTTTATAGGACTTCAGGAGTTTGCAAAAGATTCAAAATTGTTATTAATTCCAACCGAATTGTTTTGAAAAACACCATTTTGAAGTTGTTTGTATAATTGAGTTTCAAGTAAGTGCAAATTTGTGCGATCGAAAGTGCTGTTTTGGTAAAAAAATTTAGCAAAAGATGTTTTTGGTGTAAGCGGCAAGTCGATTTCACGAATGTATTCAATTAAAGTTCCCTTTTCAACAAAAATTATACTAAAATCACGGATTGGTTTTATTGTTCTTCGTGAATAAATGAAAAGTTGAACTGGGTTTTCGGAAACGCTGAAAAAGTGTTGAAAAAGTCTCTGTTTGTGACTTGTTTCAAGAAAGAACGAATGTTCATCGAATAAAAAACGGGAATAATTACCCATTTGCATTTTTTTTATTTCTAAAAAAAATAAGTTATCTTGGGATAAACTATCATAATTTTTATAAAGAACATCAAAATTAATTTTGTTTTTAAAACAAAAAATAAGAAATTGATTTTTACGTAAAAATAAATCAATTTTCTTTAAATTGTGAAAGTAAAAAAAGTTTTTTAAATCATTTAATGTGTCTTTTAAAAAAATAAAGTAATTTTTATATTCTGGTTTTGCAATTTTTTCTCTTAATTTTTTCAGTTTGTTTTCGATAGATGCAATTCAAATTCTTTTACCAAAAAATGAATTTTGAAAGCTCTTTTTTCGCAATTTTTTTTCCATTTTGATTACTTCATGTTGCCACAAAATGTTTGCACGGAGCAAGGTTTTGCTATTCATTTTCAAATTTTGATAATAAGGATTTTCCTTGCGAAAATAGTTAATTTTTTTAATTTTAAAGTGTTTTTGTGCCTTTTTATTTCTCTCTTCAAGAATTTTTTGTTGCCGGTTTTGCTTCCAAAAAATTCAAAATTCATCAGCAAAAGTTTTGCTGAAAAAATTTTGAACGCTTAAAATATTTTCAAGGGTTTTTTGATTTAAAAGTTTACCAAGTCAAAGTTCAAATTTGTAATAAATTTCATAAATTTGTTGAGAACTTAATCAACGAAAGTCGCCGCTTTTTTTAATTAAATCAAGAAAACAATTATATCCAGTGACAAAAATTTTAATTTTGTAGGGATCAGCATCCAGCGAATTCATCATTGAATTGTGCTGGTTTATAATGTTTTTTACGTCGTTTTTGATAATTTGAAGTGCAATTTGTGCATTTGTTTCATTTAATTTTAAATTATCAAATTTGGCATCTAAATAAGGTGCGCTTAATTTTAATTCTTCCTTTAAATTTTCCTGTTCAATGTTAGGGTTTAGTTCTGTTTTTACGTATAAATTGTGAAAATATTCGTTTAAGACTTGGTATTCTTCTTTGAATTTGTTAATTCTTTCAATGAACTTGAAAGATTGAGCACGGTTTTCTGAAAGAAAATTAATTTCTGTTTCAAAATTTTTTAAAAATCGATCGATTTTTTTAATAGTTAAATACAAAATATATTTTCGAGTTGTATTTGTTTTAATTTTAAATGGTTCAATTTTTCAATGGCTCAAAAGCACTTCGATTACGAGTTTGTTTTTGTTTTTTTCAAAACTTTCTTTTGTTAAAAAATCGGAAAAACAAGTGTTTTTCCCATATTCATAAGGCTCGTTATCTTCAAGAATAAAACCATTATAACTATTTTCGCGTTCAAGAATTTTTTTAAATTCGCTAAAAAAATTTGGATCAGATGAGTAAATAAAACTACATTGCCCAGCGTTCAATTCAAGACTAAAATAGTTTCAGTACTTATTTTTTATATTATGAAAAATAAGTTTTTTGCTTTTTTCGCGATTGAAATTAATAAAATTATCCATTTTTAATTAATTAATAGAATAAGAAAACTTTTTATAAACAAGTGGCAAAACAGCCCTTGAAGTAAAATAAACTACCGATAAATTAACTCAAATTTTGGCTGGCGATGTGATAATATGTGTCAAAAAAGCCGTTTCAAAATTATTAAGAGCCCCAGATTGTACGTCCCCACCCGCCCCAATAATGCTTGCGATTGGTTCGTGTAAGGCGGAAAAAGCGACAATAGGAGCGATTGTTAAATATCTTTCGTTTTTGCGAAAAAAATTAAGAAATCTTGCAACAAATAGGAAAACTATCATTGAAAAAGCGCCAAAAAGCGTCAAAACCAAGAAAGAAATCTTGTTAGAAATGAAGCGAAACTTACTAAAGTCGATCCAAGGATTAAACATTACTATATAAATAGTGACTGAAACAATTGAAATTAAAATCAAATTGCTTGCAATTCAATAGAAATTTAACAGTGATTTTTCCTCTTGTCAATTTTGCACTTTTTCGTATTTTTTTTTTAAAAAAACTAATTTTTGCTTTAATTTTCGTTCTGAACGTTCATCTTTAGCGTTATAACTAATTGCATAATAAGTGTAGTCAAAAATTTTTCTTTTTTGATCAAAAATCTTTTGCTCTAAACGTTCTAAAATTCTCTTTTTTTCGAATCACTTTTTACCTTTAATCACAAAAAACCAAAAGAAAATTCCAGGAATGAACCCCGTAAGCGAAAGATGAAGCGTGTAATATCAAGAATAAACACCAGGAATAAATAAAAAAGTTATTAAATCAGCGAGTAAACCAGTCAAAAATCCAACAATCGGACCAAAAATAAACCCGGTTATTTTAATTGGCAACCCAATAATTGAAAGACGAAAATTAGGCAAGATCGCAAAAGGTGCTAATCTAACTCCAATTATCAGCATAATTACCGATATTGATATGAAAATCGCGACAAAAGAGATTTTCATATTCGTTAATTTAGTCATAAGAAAACCCCTTTTCCTAAAAGTTTCTTTATTTTTTGTTTGATTTTCAATCTACTTTTTTATAAATTATAGCGGAAAATACAAAAAAAGGTAACAATTTACGGTAAGTTCTTTGCCGTTTTTTCCAAAGTTAAATTGATTGCCCAGTTAGTTTTTAAATACAAAATTTCATAAATTATTCATTTTGCAATATCAGATGCATAAAAAATCGTCATCGAAATGAAAAGTTTAGTGTTTACATCTTTTAATAACGGTAAAAATACAAAAACTGTAATAATTTGTCAAGAAAATTGAGAAATCCCAAGAAAAAAGTCTCATAAACTCGCAAAATTAGCCCGTCCCCCCGCCTGAATTATGTTTAGCGATGAATTAATTTGAACTCAAATTGGGTTTAATAAAAGAATTAAGAGTGAAATTCGAAAAATCTGCGTCAAATAAAAGTCAATTGCTAAACTTTGCTGTTTTTGAATAATTTCTTGGTTTATGGACAAATTATTCTTTGAAAAATAGTCTTTTATTCCTTTTTCGACCTGAATTTCCACACCTTTTGTTATCAAGTTGGTTTTGGTGATAACAACAACTATAACAAAAGCTAAAATTGACATAACAATTGAGACAATTAGCAAAAACCCCTTTAACATTGCAGCGTTTTTTTTTGCTTCTTCAATTTTGTTTTGACCTAAATTTTGCCCAACAACAATTGAAACACTTGTCTGAACTGAGGCAAAAGTTGTGAATAAAATATTAGCAATTGTGATAATAATTCCCGAAACAGTTAAGAATCCGATTCCTCAATATTTATAAAAACCAGATCCATCATCGAAACCAATTGATCCTGGAGGTAAACTTTGTGATCATAAAATCGCACGCGCTGAAATAATTAGCGAGGAAAAAATTACCAAATACATTCCAAAAAGACGTTTAAAATACTGACTCCAAATCTTTTTTTCAATTTTAAAGATTTTTAGTATTGCTAATCTGATTTCTTTTTGGAAAAAAAATTGGTATAAATGCATTAAAATTGCCGTGATCAGACGAGAAATCACAGTTGCAAGCGCTGAACCAGCAACTCCCATTTGTGGAATTAAGACTAAATTTAGACTCACATTTGAAATTAACGTCATTAAGGTAAACAAAAGTGAGACTTTCATTACACCAATTTCACGTAAAATTCCCGATGATGTAACAATATAAGCGAACAAAATTCACGAAAAAGCAATGATAAACAGGTAACTTTTTGCATCTTCGAAGACATCTTTCTCCAAAATATTTGAACTTTTATCCCTTTGAACCACTTTTAGCATTTCTTCTGGGATAACTCAAGAAAGAATTGCAAAAATTAAAACAGTCGAAATCGATAAAATATAGCGAATATTGTTAACTTGTTTTGCCAGCAAAGTCTGCTTTTTCCCTCAATATTGACTAAAAATTATCGAACCAATTGTGTTAATTGAAATAATAAAAGAAAAAATTATTCCAGTTCAAACATTGGCCATTCCAACGGAGGTAATTCCACCGCTAATTTGTGAAACCATAAAATTATCAATAAAATTGTTTATGGATATAAAAAGAGTTGCTAAAATAACAGGTATTACAATTTTTGCGAATTTTTTTCACTTTTCAGCCGAATCAGGAAAAAAACGTCGGACTGAAAGTGTCATTAGTCGTTAATTACTTCCAAAATTTTCACCGAGTATTTTTCGTTAACATCAACTTCGACTTCATCACCTTTGTGTTGACCTAAAAGTACTTGTGCGATCGGGGAAAAATAGGAAATTTTATTCTTAAAAGGATCAGCATCGATTGAACTGACGATTTGAAAAGTTTGAATTTCGCCACTTTCAAGATTTTCAAGGGTTACTTTTGAGCCAATAGAAACTCTGCTTGAGCCAGAATTTGTCTCAATTATTTTTGCTTTTGCAATAATAGTTTCTAATTCGCGGATTTTTGATTCAATTATTCCTTGTTTTTCACGAGCAACATCGTATTCAGCATTTTCGGAAAGATCGCCTTGTGAGCGAGCGTCTTTGATTTCTTGGATGACGTTAGCGCGTTCAACATTGACTAAATGTTCGAGTTCTTTTTTAATTTCATCAAGTTTTTGTTGGGTTAGAAGAATTTCATCGTTGATTGCTTTTTTCATCTTTTGCTCCTATTTTTTAATAATTACAAAAATTTTAATTTATTTTTTTGTAATTATTAAAAAATCATAATAAAAATATTCATCAAAAACAATTTTTTTTGATTTTAAAAATTTTAAAATTGACTGACGGTGTTTTTTTGTATATTTTCAAATTAAAACACCGTCAGTTTTAAGTATTTCTAGAAATTCTAAAATACTTTTTGGTTCAATTTTAACCGAAATTAAAATAAAATCAAAAAAAGGTTCATAAAAACTGACAAAATTAAGCCCGCTTATATTTAATTTTTCAGCATTTTCATTAATCCTATTTTCATCAAGATAATTAATTGAGACCATATTTTGCGAGTTTTCGATATTTTTTTGCGAAAGACAAGCAACCAAACCATCAGATTCAAGAAAAAGATTTTTTTTAAAGTTTTCCTTATTTATTTTATTTATGACAAATTCAAGACTTTCAATTAATCAGATTTCACTTTTTAAATCAGAAATTTGGTTGCCAAGAGTCATTAATGCTGTTGAATCTTCGTTTTCTAGATTAAAACTGTATTTCTGAATTAATTTTCGTTTTTTGTACATTGTTCAAAAAAATGAAACAAAAGTAATTAAAAGGGCGATAATTCCCGTTATTAATAAAATTATTCTTCAAATTGCCATTTTTACTTATTAATTTCCCGTTTATGATAATAAAATTATACTTTTTTTTGTAAAAAAGAAGAAAAAATAAAAAAAAGCAAAAAATTGTTGGTTTTTTTTATTTTTCGACTTTTTAGTTAAAAACAAAAGAAAAATTGAACTGTTGAAAATAGAAAAAATCGAAAAAAATTATTTATTTTAATAATTTTTTTCGTAAAATGAAATTAATTTCACACAAGCGAAAAATTTTTTGCTGTTATTTTTAAGGTAAAAAACGAAAATTTTTTGATTTTAGTCTCTTTGAATACGCCAAAAATCACTCAAATAAGGCAAAAATTACCTATTTATAATATATAGAGCGACAGTTTTATTTTTTCTTTGTTTTTTATTTTAAATAAGGTATAATGATTTTGCTTTTGTCTGTTTGAGTTTTTAGGTTCAGGCAAAAATGTAAGTGGTAAAAAAATCTAAAAAAAAAAAAAAAAAATTAAATTAGAAAAAATTTAATTTTATGGTAAAATTATATTTACGCCGCAAAAAAGGCGAAACAGAATTTTAGATCTTTCAAAACTAGGTATATAATTTCAAAACCAATTTTTAAATTAAACGCAATCATGAGAGTTTGATCCTAGCTCAGGATGAACGCTAGCTGTGTGCTTAATACATGCATGTTGAACGGAATGTTCTAGTTTACTAGAATATTTAGTAGCAAATGGGTGAGTAACACGTACCTAACCTACCTTTTGGACCGGGATAACCATTGGAAACAGTGGCTAATACCAGATATAATAGAAATTCGCATGAGTTTTTATCAAAAGGAGCCTTTAAAGCTCCACCAAAAAATGGGGGTGCGCAACATTAGTTAGTTGGCAGGGTAAAAGCCTACCAAGACGATGATGTTTAGCGGGGCCAAGAGGTTGTACCGCCACACTGGGATTGAGATACGGCCCAGACTCCTACGGGAGGCAGCAGTAAGGAATATTCCACAATGAGCGAAAGCTTGATGGAGCGACACAGCGTGCAGGATGAAGTCTTTAGGGATGTAAACTGCTGTTGTAAGGGAAGAAAAAACTAGATAGGAAATGATCTAGTCTTGACGGTACCTTATTAGAAAGCGACGGCAAACTATGTGCCAGCAGCCGCGGTAATACATAGGTCGCAAGCGTTATCCGGAATTATTGGGCGTAAAGCGTCCGTAGGTTTTTTGTTAAGTTTAAGGTTAAATGCTAAAGCTCAACTTTAGTCCGCTTTAGATACTGGCAAAATAGAATTATGAAGAGGTTAGCGGAATTCCTAGTGGAGCGGTGGAATGCGTAGATATTAGGAAGAACACCAATAGGCGAAGGCAGCTAACTGGTCATATATTGACACTAAGGGACGAAAGCGTGGGGAGCAAACAGGATTAGATACCCTGGTAGTCCACGCCGTAAACGATGATCATTAGTTGGTGGCAAAAGTCACTAGCACAGCTAACGCGTTAAATGATCCGCCTGAGTAGTATGCTCGCAAGAGTGAAACTTAAAGGAATTGACGGGAACCCGCACAAGCGGTGGAGCATGTGGTTTAATTTGAAGATACGCGTAGAACCTTACCCACTCTTGACATCCTCGCAAAGCTATAGAGATATAGTGGAGGCTAACGAGATGACAGATGGTGCATGGTTGTCGTCAGCTCGTGTCGTGAGATGTTAGGTTAAGTCCTGCAACGAGCGCAACCCTTTTCTTTAGTTGCTAACATTAAGTTGAGAACCCTAGAGATACTGCCGGTGCAAACCGGAGGAAGGTGGGGATGACGTCAAATCATCATGCCTCTTACGAGTGGGGCAACACACGTGCTACAATGGCTACTACAAAGAGCAGCAAAACAGTGATGTCAAGCTAATCTCAAAAAAGTAGTCTCAGTTCGGATTGAAGTCTGCAACTCGACTTCATGAAGTCGGAATCGCTAGTAATCGCAGGTCAGCTATACTGCGGTGAATACGTTCTCGGGTTTTGTACACACCGCCCGTCACACCATGGGAGTTGGTAATGCCCAAAGTCGGTGAGTTAACCTCGGAGACCATTGCCTAAGGCAGGACCGATGACTGGGGTGAAGTCGTAACAAGGTATCCCTACGAGAACGTGGGGATGGAACACCTCCTTTCTACGGAAAATTATCTGTATTTTTATAAAAATATAGAATCTATAAATACAAAACTTTAAAAATTTATATTCTATTCCAAATTCTTTTGTTTAAAAAATAAAAGAATTTTAGTCATTCTTTTTAACTCATTTCCTCCTTGTTTAGTTTTAATTAATATATTTTAGTCAATATATTTTTTTAATTTTTTATCTTCAATTTTTTAATTTATTTTTGCATAGTTACTAAAATAGTGCTATATAGT